>NZ_JAUBQQ010000155.1:0-2022 GCF_036701335.1 Microcoleus sp. Pol12B5
GTAGAACAAAATAACATAATGAGTTAAGATTGTGGTCTCATAAATGTATAATAACATAAAATTTATGAGACCACAATCTTGTAATACTTATAGTATTCAAAAGCCGCAAGCTGGAATTGAACCAACACCCACCCCCGCACATTTAGAGCGGTGGTCAGACTACCATTGTCACGATTGCGGCTGGCCCCATATTTAACGTCATGGGATAGACGGATTGACAGGGTTTACTGTCTCTCTGCAATTTAGTTACGTCTAAGAAGCAGATTTATGTTTTAAATATATCATATTAGCTATTAATTTTTATTCACCTTGCTTCTCTTGTTGTAACGGATAAACTTGATAAAACCAAGTCAAAAGTTCGTCTAAATTAGAAAACTTTTGACTTAGCGGATTGTCGTTTCGCGTCGCAAACAAAATACCCATGTACGATCGAACAAACCAGTCCGCGTCTCGCTCGTTGTCGATCGACTCGTGCCGGATTGGAATTTCCGCACCTTCGCCGTAAACTAGCTTGTAGGCAGCGTTGACTCGTTCGTTCGGCGACAGAAGTTGCCCTTCTGGCGGTTTGGGTACTTGGAATTGTGGCTCGATCAGCTGATCGGACTGCGGCACTTCTTTGGGATTGGGTTGCTCGATCGGCTCTTCCAAACTTTCTGGCTGCATGATGTTAGATGCTGTTTTGGTAGTTTTCTTCATGATATCTTTGTGATAATTTGCGTTAATTGTAACTTTTAATTAATGCGTTTGGCGGGAATACCTGTAAATTTCTCGAACCGTTGTAAAATAATTTCAGTGTACTCTAAAGAAAGTTCCATTCCAAAGACGGTTCGATCGCCTTCCATTCGTTCAGCGGCTATAATTGATGGAGCTGAACCCAAGAATGGGTCAAAAATTAGATCGTTAGATTGACCGTATTTCTCAAAAGCCCATTCGCATAATGCTATAGGTTTTTGCGTTGCGTGAACTCTTTTTTCGCTTTTTTCTGAGTCTTTAATGCAGCCATTCCACATATGCCTAAAGATTCGCACCGCAGAATCTTGATTTGTCCATGCTAATTCACAGTCAGCGAAGTCGCCTGAGTTTTCTTTATCCCAGACTATCCAACAACTAGAAGGTGGCAATTCACTTGCATAATGATTTGCACCCCACCAAAACTGATTAGCCATTTTATTGCAAATTTTAAATGCAGCAACCGCAGTCGCGATTGACGTATCACCAATAACGCAAGGTCTTGGAATACTTTGGATCGGCTTTTTTGACAAAGAGGAATCCGATCCAAAGGGTTTTGTCCTGTTTTTTGTTGGATCAAAATTAATTCCATAGGGAGCGTCAGCCCAAACCATCCCCACGTCGTCAAACCGATCGCCCAACAACTCCCGCACATTTTCTTCAACGGTCGAATCAGAACACATTATTCGATGTCGCCCTAGCGCCCAGATAGAGCCAAGTTCCACCCCTTCACGAACTTGAATACCTTCGGGAACTGTCGGATCGTCTTCCCCATATTCCGGTTCCGGTTCATTGTCTCCACCTTGCGCTAGTTGGCTCAATAACTCTTCTAAATTACTCTCACCAATGCTGACCGGAATCTCGTCATACTTGCTCAGTTCCTCTAACTCCGACAACAGCAACTCCTGATCGTACAGTTTCATCAAGTCGGCAACCGCAAAATTACCGCCCAACAGCGTCAGGTTGTTGTCGTCGAGCGCATAAGCCCGCGCGATCACCTCCGAGCTTGCCTCAACCCCAAACAACACGGGCAAACACCATTCCCCCGTCTCCGTATCTTGAGCAATCCCGATCGGCAAGTCATCGCCCCGTTCCTCCATCACCCGCAGCGCCTCAACCCGACCGTTCCCCGCTACTATACCCCCGCGTCCGCCGTTTAGGGTGGATTCCCATTTGGCAGCACTCTTGAATCCGTAACGCGCGATCGACTCAATACTCTGATCGAGGTTGTGCAGTTTGGCATTGTTGTCAAAAAGTTCGGCTTGAGAAATTGGGATGTATTTTAGGCTGAGT
>NZ_JAUBQQ010000109.1:0-11181 GCF_036701335.1 Microcoleus sp. Pol12B5
AAAAGCCTTTCGACCCCAATTATTTGACTGCTACCCCTTGACAGGTCAAGACAGTATCTACGGGGGCTACGCCAACGAAGAGGATCACGCTAAATCTCAACCCACTGTGCAACCCACTGTCTAACGAACTGTGCAACCCACTGTGCAACCCACAATACAACTACTTTAACTTCTTAAAACTATGGGAAAAAAGTCGAAAGCCAAAAAATCCCAGGTCAAAAAATCCAGTTTGCTCTGCCAGCGACTCCAAGAAGCTCTCGATCGAGGCAGTAAAGTTTGGATTAAAACAAATAATAGCAGTTTCGGCGGCATCCCGATTAATTTGTTCGGGGAGTTTGCAGAACTTTTGGTGATAGTTCCTCCTAACGAACAGGCGGAAAATATCGATGCTTACGGACAAGTTACGTGGCTGATTCGACTCTCTGATATTATTGCACTTGCTTACCCTACTGAATACTGGTCTAAAGATAGATTAGAAAGTTTGCTGCCACCTGATGCAGTTACTTCCGAAGTAGGAGATTAACTGCGTAGGGTGTGCATTGCGTACCCTAATTTTAGCTGAGTTGTATTTGGTATGGTGTGCATTGCACACCATACATTTACTATTTTTTAAGCTGTTTTAGCAGCCAACATATACACCTGTTCCACCGATTTTTATCAGTTTAATTAGTTGTTGCAAGCTGAAAGCTGCACTTTACAGTTACCGCCATCTAGTTCGCTGCAACCTGCAAGAGCTTGAGCTTCTGCTGCGGCTTGATCGTCGCCCCAGCCCGCACCAGCTCCTCCTTTGCCTACTGCGATCGCTCCACAATTATTACTATTAGATGTCAGGGGTTCGCAGTCGTTCGCACCTCCGCTTTGTTCATTGCAGACGGCTACTGCTGCGTTTAGTGCTTCTTTCTCCGTAGCATGATCCCAGCTAATACCAGTGGCGTCAGAAGTCGGAGAATAAGCAGTAGCTCCATAGGTATCCTGAGCTTTAGCTACCTGGACTGAGCCAAAAAGAGGAAGTGTCAAAGCTGTGACTACAACCCACTTAGAAAAAAGCTTTTGCAGCATATTTACTTAAGATATTTACAAGGTTAAGTTGCGAGGTTCGCTCAATATTAGATTAGGAAATTAATTCCTGTCAATAGTGTTGAGTAATCTTTATATTTTCTTAAACTAAGAGTTTCTTCGGTAACAAAAAGTAAGATGAAGGAGGTCAATTCAGTGGCAGATATTCGCAAAATCCTCAGCCAACTTGCGGCCAAAGAAGGGCACTTACTCGATACGCAATTCCTGGCTCCTTGCGTACCCGGGGGGAGCGTGCGGACAAGGGTTAGCTCAATGGTTTATACTTTTCAACCGCAGCCACGCAACTTTGAAGGATGGGCTGTTTTTGCGCCAGTAAATGAAAAAATAGCTGCGGTAATTGAGGAGCCGAGTTTGGTGCAAGTGGCCGAGTATTTACAACTCCTCCTCCCCGTTCGCTTGCACTTGGCTTGCCTGCTGCAAGGGCAAACGTGGCTGGCTTATCCTGTTAACGAATCTGATGCTAAACAGCGCACGGGTGCTGCGAAACCCGTACCAGTGCATTTAGTAACAGAAGGTTCGCAGTTTGAGCCGATTGTTGCGCGCTGGGATGGTCATTGTTTGTGGTTTGAAGAGATTGACAGGCGCGCCGATTCACTGCCCTCTGAGGAGTTAAAAGCAGCTTTAAAAAAGTTGATTTTCCCTCAAGAAGTTCGTTTTAAAGGGATGACACCGGAAATGCGAACTGTTTACGAATTGGTGTCCCGAAATATTAGACCTCTTGCAAAATAATTTTATGCTATAATTAAGAGTTTGGCTTAAGTGGAGCAGATTGGAGGCTATATCAGCACTTTACAATTATGAGTTAACTCTCAGGTCTAAAATTCAAAACTTTTAATTGTAACATAAATTTTTTTTGCAAGAGGTCTATTAAAGATTTATATCCAAAAGTGCGGGAAGAAAAGCGCTTGCAGCGAGCGTTGAAAATGGGCGGCGGTGAATTGCGGGATTTTTTTGATCGCGAAAATTATTGGCTGGTTGAATGGACTAGCGGAACCGGAGAACATCACACTTCTGCGATCGCCAAAAATGACTTGACAGTTATGAGTGCGGGGATTTGTCTCAGCGGATTGGACAAAGACTTCGACTTGCATTCATTGGTTGGAGTCGTCGAAAATCGCTAATTCTTGATTACCATGAGTATATTTTTTCACGAACAACTTTACAGAAGTGCCGCAGTGATGTCGCTGATCAAAAATTTCCCGGTAACGGTGTGTGGCGCGGGCGCTTTGGGTGCGAATATTACAGAAAGTCTGGCGCGATCGGGCTTTTGTCAGTTAAAAGTCATCGATCGCGATCGCATTGAGGAACGCAACCTTTCCACTCAACCCTATTATCGATCGGACATCGGCGCATTCAAAGCCAAAATTCTCGCCAACAACCTCTACCGCGCTTTGGGAGTCAGCATTGACGCGCACTCAAAAGAATTGACACCCGCAAATGTCGATCGGCTGCTTGCCAACAGCGCCACAGTCATCGATACTTTTGATAACAGTGTAGGGCGGCAAGCAGTCAAGGATTACTGTGCCAGTGCCTCCCTTCCCTGCGTGCACGTCGGATTAGCTGCCGATTACTCCGAAATAATTTGGAACGAACACTATCGGGTTCCTTCAGCGGCGAATGATGACGTTTGCGATTACCCACTGGCGAGAAACTTGGTAATGCTGACAGTTGCAGTTGCCTGCGAAGTAATTGTTACCTTTGCTGCTACCAAACAGCAACAAAATTTAACTTGCACGATCGGAGATTTTGCAGTAAAGCCACTTATATTGTAGAATGTCGGTTGACTGTTGCCAGAAACCAGGTGAATCGAGATTGGATGCCCCCATCCCAGAAACCCGGTTTCTCACCCTCAAACAATCGTCCAACTTGCAAAAAACGCTTGAGAAAATTAACAGGGAAAGTATGGTTGGATCGCAGACTTTTTATTATTTACTTGCAGTTCTGGGCTTATTAGTTTTGACTGGCGCAAATGCAGCAAACTATACAGCGGGCAGCGCAATTTGCCCCACTAATGATTGCCACGAACCAGTAGTAAGACACCATAAAAGGATTTTAAAATGTGGCTCGAAAGGGCACGATGTGAAGAAACTGCAAAAGTTGTTGAACGCGCGGGGCTTGTCCCGACACCCGATCGTAATTGATGGCGTTTTCGGTCCGACAACCGAAGATGCAGTGAAAAGATTTCAGCGGCAAGCTCATATTCCTGTAGACGGAGTTGTGGGAGGCAAAACTTGGGACAGATTGTTTGCTAGTTCGTAAATTTAAGCACTGGACAACAAAGGTTCCTAAGTCATTATTGCTAATCATTAATCGCTGTGGTTTGTAGTTGCACAGATAGCACGTTTTGTGCAACTACAGACCCAGAATATTTCATCAACAATCAATCGCGTACTAGATTGCTAATGAATGAAGTTTTAGATTTTTGGTTTGGTCGAGCGCACTCTCCTGAGTTTGGCAAAGTCCACAAGAAATGGTTTGAAAAAGATGCGGATTTTGATGCTGAAGTGCGATCGGGCTTTCTCCCGCAATACGAACTAGCCGCCTCCGGTCAACTCGACTCATGGCAAGATTCCCCCGAATACTGCCTAGCATTAATTATACTGCTCGATCAATTTCCGCGCAATATGTTTCGCGGAACGCCCCAAGCATTCGCCACAGACAGCAAAGCTTTAGCCACCGCCGAATACGCTATTAATCATAACTTCGAGCGCGAATTGGTTACTGTACAAAAATGGTTTATTTATCTGCCTTTTGAACACAGCGAAAACTTAGAAAACCAGCAAAAATCAGTCGAACTATTTAGCCAACTCAGCGGCGAACCTGACAGCGATTCAGTCATTGAATACGCGCAGAAGCATTTGGAAATAATCGAACGTTTTGGGAGATTTCCCCACCGCAATGAAATTCTAGGACGCGAAACAACCCCCGAAGAAGCGGAATTTCTCAAACAACCCGGTTCTGGATTTTAAAGGGCGATCGCAAAATCTCGATATTTCTGATATATTCGAGGCTTGTAGAGGCGGTTTTAGCGCGCAATCAGAACCAACAGCAGACAATCTCTGTACAAAACCCGCCCCAACCCAGCGACTATCAAAATTGAATAGTGAAATTAGAAAAGAAGATAAATTCTTGATTCAACAAAAAGTATACGAGGGTGAAGAATTTATTAATCCCCCCATCGTCAGCGGCGATACTGCACCCGATAAATCCGGTTGTTCGCTTCCTCAGTAAACAGCAAACTCCCGTCAGGTAAAACCAGCAAACCAACCGGCCTCCCCCAAGTTTTCGGGCCCGACGGATCTGTGAGAAAACCAGTCAGAAAATCCTCATAATAACCTTGAGGGCGTCCGTTCGCCACATTAAAAGGTACAAACACGATTTTATAACCAGTTCCAGCGTTCCGGTTCCAACTCCCGCGAAACGCCACAAACGCCCCGTTCGAGAATCTTTTGGGAAACGTTTTGCCGTCGTAAAACTGAAGCCCCAAAGCCGCCGAATGCGCCTGAAACAGCACGTCCGGCATTAATGTTTTAGCCGCTAAATCAGGTCGATCGCTATTGCCATTTCTGGCGTGGCGCGGGTCGAGCAAATTCGGCTTAAAATAAGTGTAAGGCCAGCCGTAAAACTCGCCTTGACGAATTCTTGTTAAGTAATCCGGCACCAAATCATCTCCCAAACCGTCGCGTTCGTTGACTGTCGTGTAGAGTTGATTGGTTTTTGGGTGAAAATCCAATCCCACCGGATTTCGCAAGCCCGAAGCAAAAATTTGCTGGTTCTTGCCGTCCAAATTCATTACTTGAACAGACGCCCTCGGCAGGGGTTCGACATCGGCATTAGATTGCGATCCAACTGAGACGAAAAGCTTGCTTTGGTCAGGGGAAACCACAACATTTCGCGTCCAGTGTTGGTTGTAGCCACCTCCCGGTAAATCGGCAATTTTTTGACCAGTACCAGTTAATTGTTCCTGCCCTTTTGTGTAGGGAAATCGGCGGACTTCAGCGGTATTTCCGAGGAAAAAATAGCGATCGGCAAAAGCCATGCCAAAGGGAATATTTAACCCGTTTTGAGCACTTGCAAAAGTTTTGCGAACCTCAGCAACCCCGTCGCCGTTGGCATCCCGCAACAGTGTAATCCGATTTTGCCGGGTTTCTGTTACCAAAACATCACCTGTCGGCGTCAAAGCCAGCCATCGGGGAGCGTCTAAATTGTCAGCAAAAACGTTGACGACAAAGCCAGGAGGCACTCGCAGCAATGGCGATGCGGGAATCGGTACTACTTGAGGAGGTTTTGATGCGCTATCGCTGGCTCCTGGCCGCGGCAAAGAAGTTGCAACAATGCGGATTGGCTGCGGCGAAAGCGGTTTGGTCGGTACAATTTGATTTGTCCCAACATTTGTCAGCGGTGCACGAGAGGGAATTTGAGACACGGGGCCGTTGTCGCCCACAGCAGGGGCGATCGCATCTGTAGCTCGATCGCACGCAATCATCGGCAACAGCAGAATTAGCAGCAAGAAACGCAGGTAATACATAGCAGCGATTTCTCCACAATTGCTAGACAATTATATTATTCTAACTGCTATTAAACAGCGAAGCCACCGCGTGCGCGGTGACTTAATTTCGCTTACTCATACCAGTTGCAAAAAAAGAAGGCAACTGTAGGCCCGTGTTTCAAAGCTTGAGCTTCATCAGTCAATCGATTTTAGATTTGCGATTTTAGATTGTTGATTGAAGAAAGCGATCCTACTAATAAATCCGGGGGGCCCGGATCAAATTGCTTGATTGTCATTGCCAATTTTCAATCGAAAATCGACAATCAAAAATCTAAAATCGTATAACCTAGGTCTACCAAAGTCCTCTCACAGGAGCCGGAGCCGGAGCCGGAGCCGGAATTGGACGGGGAGCCGGACGAGGAGCCGGAGCCGGAGCCGGACGAGGAGCCGGACGCGGTGGCGGTTCTGGAGCCGGACGCGGTGCCGGTGCTGGGGTTGCGGGACGAGCAACTGTTGTGGCGACCACCTTATAATCGGGGATCACCGCGATATTTTGGATCTGAGATCCGGCGACGGTGGCTCGGACTTTCATTCCCGGTACTAAGCCAATAATTCTCAGGACGCATCTTTGAATCCTGAGAGTCCTGTACGGCGCGCTTTCTTCGCGAATAGTTACTACATCGCCGACAATACTTTTGACAAAACCGACAATGGTTGTAGAGTTTGCTGTTGTGGTGGTCTGCGTTTGGGCTATTTGAGTTGCAGGGTTAGCCATCGCAGGATTTACTGAGACCGCCGAAATTACCACCGACAGTGTTGCACCTGTCAATAATTTGATGTTCTGAAGACGCATTGAAACCTCACATTAACTGCTATTCAGGGTCGGGTTTGCTTCCGCTGCACGAAAGTCCCAACTTCTATACCTAATCCAGTTTAATCCCCAGAGTAGGAAATTTATGACAATCTCAAAAAAAGATTATCGAACAAGTATTGAAAGACTAAATTTTACATCATAAGTTCCCGATTTACAACAAGTTCAGCGGTTTGCATCTCTAGAGTGTTGCCGTGATATATTGAGTTTATTCGATCGACCGTTGCAGTTTTTTCCGCCCACCTAACTGTTGCTGGGGCCAACTCTACCCAAAGACAGATTGTGCTTGCCGGATACAGCAGCGCCATAGTTTGAATACTCGATCGCCAGTCGGCCATTACTAAAAAATCCAATTAGTCAGAGGGAAAACTTAATCATTTTCTTGCAAGATTTACCCATAAACCTGGTTTTTTAACGACATTCTATTGCGTAACTCCACTGAGCCACTTATAAAAACCTTGTTGTTTTGGTACTATTGCTTAAGCTTTGTGTTGAGCTACAAGTTATCAGTGGTGAAATTTCAACTAAAAACTGTACAGCGCAGTTGCCGTCAAAAAGCCATCTCAAAAATTTTCTCATCAGGTGCAGTTGGCGGATAATTAGATAGGAACTTTGTAGGAAATGCTGGTGAGGAGTTTAGCGAAGAAAACAATGGTGAAGAGCAAATTTTCGTTTAACAAGTTAATTGTACTGAGCTTGAGTGCAGCCGCGCTGTCGGTCGGCCTACAGGAGCAGGCGACTGCCGAATTGGTAGCTAATTCAAGTAATAGTGCGATCGCAGCGCAGCGGCCCACATCCGAGACACAATTGCCGAATCTTGGAACCCCAGAACTGCCGCCATTGGGAGAACCATTTCGTTATATTCCCCAGGAATCAAAGCCTGCGGTAAATCCTATTGAGGAAGTGCGTTTAGTCCTGAAATTGCGAGAACGCCGCGTCTATGTTTACCGACAAAATAAGGTGCAAACCAGTTTCCCAGTTGCTGTGGGAAAAGGTGGGTGGGAAACTCCTACAGGCAACTTTAAAGTTATGCAAATGATCAAAGATCCTGTTTGGCAAAATCCTTGGACAGGAGAACTTATTCCTGCTGGGCCAGATAATCCATTAGGGAGTAGGTGGATGGGATTTTGGACGGATGGCAAGAATGTGATTGGTTTTCATGGTACTCCGAATCCAGAGTCGATCGGGGGGGCGGCTTCTCACGGTTGTGTCAGAATGTTTGACAAAGACGCACAGGCTTTATTTGAGAAAGTCGCAGTTGGCACACCGGTGATAGTTGAGCATTAGTTATTCGGAGGTTGGGGTGCATAAAAACAAATGAACAGGCAAGATGCCTGTTCCACAAAGACTTAAATTTGGTTGTGGGCTGGGCATCATGCCCGCCCATGAAAGACTTATTGATAATGCAGCTATTGGGTGAGTTAAAACTTACATTTTGCACCCCTCTCAGCAACAGGCTTTTTGGCCTGTTCCACAAAGAGTTAAATAGATTGCTGATATTTTTCCAGCAACTCCGGGATGTAATCGTAACCATCAACACCGATCGCCGGAATGATATTCGCTCGACTTTTAGCCAAAGCTTGTTTAAAAGATTCAGCCCCCATTTGACCCCGCAAAATAGTCAACAAACCAGCAGATTGACGCCACTCCATCGCACCAATTTGCTCCAAAGTATACATCCCCAAACTGCCTGCAAATATCGCTTTTTCTAGTGAGTTGATTCTGTAATAAGCTTGAGCCAAGTAAGCCAAATTCAGACCTTGCAAATATAAATCCCCTGAGAATTGGGCCGCTTGCCAACCTTTGAGCAAATATTCGATCGCGCCTTCAGCATTTTCCAGGGCAATTTTAGCGATACCGAGACTGCTGGAACAAAAAGCTTGACTTTGGCGATCGCCCAATTTTTCCGATAGCAACAAACCTTGTTCTAAATAGCCGATCGCACTCTCGTAAACCTCCGGTTCCACCTCCTCCAACTGCCGCGCTTGAAAAACTTCGCTGTAACCCAAGTTAGCCAGCGCATTTGCCTCGCCTTGCCGCTCTCCCGCTTGTCGTGCCATAATTAAAGCCCGTTGGCTGTAATTAATCGCTTCCTGATAATTTTTTTGAGCAACATAGTTGCGGCTGATGTGATTGAGATTGGCAACTTCGCAAGCTTTGTCTCCTTCGGTACGGGCAATTTCCAGCGCTTGCTTGTGCAGCAAGAGCGATCGCTCGTAAGCCCCAGCCGCCTGCATCGAATAACCCAAAAGCGTCAGAATTCGAGCTTTCGCTTGAGTGCCTTCAACACGCCGCAGCGGTTCATCTAAATAATCCAAAGTATGACGCAGAGCTTTACCATCAAATGAAGCAAAAATTCCCCCGTAAAGCGGAAAGTATTCTCGTTGAGAAAAAGCCCGCAAAATTTGCAAAGTTACTTGAAAACAAGCATTTGCCAACTGCTCCCCACTCTTGGTAGAATTATTAAACCCACTAGCTAGCTGACTCCAAATTACCGCAAAAGTAATGTAAGTAGAAATAGAAGCTTTTGTTGACACTTTGGAATCGTAAACTTGCTTGTCAAACCATGTCGCCAACGCCCGCTGCAAGCACTGCAAAATAATCGCTAATTCTACCAATATGCCTAAATCTAAATTCGATTGCTTGGCTGCGAATTGAACTACAGATTCACCGATAGCAATAGTATTCAAAAGAGCCTGGGGAAAGGGACTGTTAACTTTTTTTGCCCAAAAAGCCCAAGGCCCATTTTGTTCGGGACTACCGGCAAATCCTAGCTGCTGCGGCTGATAAATCCAGCCCACAAGTTCCGGTTCCAAACGCTGCCAAGATTCTAAACCTTTGGCGATGCCGGCGGTGATTTGCTGCAAATCTTGTTCGGTTTCGGGATTGGCAGTTTGCAGCATTTGTTGGTGCAGAGATTTGGCTAATTGCTGCAATTGATCTAGAGTCAGCGGATGTTCTTTATTCGGATCAATTACTTGCAATAATGCCAAGAGGCGGGCATTAGATTCAGCACTAACGATTTGTTGGATTGAGGAGGCAATTGCGCGATCGACGCGGTTATCTTTCTGCCAACGTTCCCATTCTCCTTGGATGGTTTTGAGAGCTCTGAGGGTGCGATTTGCCTTTGCTTGTTTGATTTCGTCTTTTTCATTTCTGAGTTGATTTTCGGCGGCATCAAGGCGTTCGCCGAAACAGCGTTCAAAGATTTCGCCAGTACCGGTACTAATGTCTTGCACCAGCATTTGATAAACTTGTTCTTTGGAGCGAATTTGACCTTTGAGGGTGATTTCGACAATTTTGTCGATTAGGGCTAGGTAGCGATCGCGCAGTGAGGTAGAGTCTGGCATAATTTATTTTTAGTTAATAAGTTTTTATGGACAGCGCTTGCAGCTTGCACCATTTCATGCCGCTATTTAATTTTACAGCTCATCTGGATTAATGCCCATTGCTCTGAGGCGATCGGCTAAACGATTTGCTCGCTGACTTTCTAATTGAGCTCGCTGACTTTCTAATTCGGCTCGCTGCCTTTCAAACTCCTCTGGAGTCAGAACCCAATCGCCACTGACATCGTACCAACGCAGCCACAACCTCGAACAACCTTGATAACAACCTTCCCACAAACCTATACCTAATTCTAATTCCGGTATCCAGAATCGGGGTTCGCTTAAAACTTGTTCGTGGTAACGATTGCTAATCCAACAAAATACTCTCAGTTGATTGTTGTACTGACTGAAAACAAAGTAGTAAGGAATCTGCAAAATCTGTTCATAAACTCGCCACTTAGTAGGCGGTTTATTTCGGGATTCTTCTGTAATTTCTAAATCCTCATCTTCAGTTCCAGGTGATAGCAGTTCTATTACTACCAGAGGACTGACATTTTCTTGCCACATCACGTAGCTGAGGCGTAATTCGTCACCTCGATAAAATCTCGGAACCCCCAATACGACAAACCAATCAGGCCTTTTGTACCAATTGAGATGGTTAGAATCGTAGTAGAGATTAAGGTCTGTCGCTATAAATATTTGTTCGGGCGGATGGTTTGCGGGGCGACAGGTTAAACGCAGCATTTCAGGTTGAAAGTCGTGGAATTCGTCAGGCAAACCGGGTTCCTCCGGGTCTTCACTGGGTAAATCATACATCGTAGGGAGGACTTTTGTTTGGGAAGGTGGCGAATCCGGTTCGTACATCGTCATAAGATTACCCAGGCGAGACGGCTTGAGGAGATTGAAGCGATACGGTAATTGTAATATTATAGCGCGATGTGATTTCTTGCGGCAGAAAGTCAGTATCTTTTGCACCGGGAATTTTATTGAGATAGAAATTTTTTACGGCTAACAGAAAGCCTGCGATCGCTTCTGATGAATTTTGGGAGTCGGCTACCTTCAAGAAATTTTGCCATTAACTCTCATCGTTGCCGTTAATATCTAGCGGTTTCATCGCTGACTTTATCCTCTGTTACGCTGCGGTTTGTTTGGTTTAAATGCAGCATTTACTCAAAAATAGTAGCGGGTGAATTGCCTTATATGGTGCTTTTTTTCTTGGCAATAAGTGGTTTAAAATAGAGTTTTGCTAGCAAAACGGTGATGTTTCTGCCGCCGGCTATTTCGGTTTTAAGGTTTCGTAGATTTTGAGCAGCCACAGTAGGCGGATGCCAAAGGTTCGGAGTAACCGTTCAGGGGGTGCGCCTGAAGCGCACCACCCCAAGAGGAGTTTAAGCATCAATATGTTTGAGAGCTAACAA